>NZ_JBBOZV010000002.1:0-42163 GCF_038008745.1 Bacillus sp. FSL R5-0654
AGATGACCGCAGCTGAAGCAAGTACCAGGGCAGCACGTGGCCGGAAAAGATGACCGCAGCTGAAGCAAGTACCAGGGCAGCACGTGGCCGGAAAAGATGGCCGCAGCTGAAGCAAGTACCAGGGCGCAGCACGTGGCCTTAAAAAGTGGCTGTAACTAGCTGTGTGAACATAAAAAAATTCTATCCATTTTTAATGAACAGAATTTAATGTCTATTTTCTTGTATCCAATCAGCATCATATGAATTATCACGTTTTGCAAAACGATGAACATATTTCAGAACATTTTCTAAGTCTTGAATAGAAGTATCTTTATCATTTATGGCTTTTTCAACATACTGACTATCATATAAGTCATCACGTTTAGCGAAACGATGTGCGTACTTTATTTTGTCTATTAAAGCATTATTCATCCTTATGTTCCTCTTTTCTTAACTCATCTAACTGATAATTAAAGAACTCTCTTTCTTTTTCGCTTAATTTATTTGTTACATAAAAATCGAGAAGAATCTCGATCAACTCATATTGTTTAACATCCTTCACCTTCATCAAAGCCTTCAGTTTGTTAAAGATGGGTTCAGTTAATTTTATATTTTTTCTGAAATCGTTTTTTTTCATAAAATTCAACTCCTTCTAATCAGCAAAAATATTATATCACATCCCACTTACCCAAAAAAGGGATAAGTGGGATAATTTATTTTTTTAAAAATTTTTACCCTGGATGTAGTCGGCTGCTTTTTGTGCATGTTGTGCAGCTTGTACGATTAGGGTGTGATCATTTTCTAAAGCACTCAACCATGATTTTATGTATGCGGCATTGTTGTCTATGGTGTGGTTTTCTATTTCAGTTAACCCACATAACATTGCTGCCCCTAGCTCTGCTATTAGTTCCTCTTTGCTGTAACTTTCTGTACCAAAACCGTTTGTCTCTAAGTTTACAATGCCTGGCCTATTTAATCGGTCTTTATGTCCTGTGCTGTGTATCAGTTCATGAAAGAACACCGAGTAATAATGATGTATGTTGTCAAAGTCTTTCATTGGTGGCACATTGACAACATCGGAATTTTTTCTATAATAGGCTCGTCTGCTGTCGTGTGTGACAGTAGGAGGATTGTTGTATCCTTTAATGATTGCTTCAGCCTGTTCTATTGGGTTCAGTTCACTTTCTTTTTTTAGAATCCGTTTAGGCCTTATTCCTTCTGTTTGTTCTCCTACCTTAAATACTTTGTAGTATCTAAGTAGGGGGATTTTTTTCTTGTTTTCTTGGTTTTCTTGATCCTCTTCAACAAACTCTAATATCTTCCAAAATACTACGAACTTCCCTTTTGCACCTTTCTTAACAGATCCGCCAGCATCTTGTATTTGCTTATAAGTCGCATATTCGCCACTTTCTAGAAGCAATAGGTTAATGCCTCTATATGGTTTTTGAGTAAGCCAGTTTACAGGGAAACCGTTGGTAAATGGATTTCTCCAGGGGATTGTCCCCTGTTCAAGCTTTTGGATGATTTGGTTTGTAATCATTGCGTAAATTTTTTTGCTCATTTTGTTCCCTTCCTCTCATGTGTTAGAATGAAGGGGCAAAGGGTGTCGAAGTTCTTTGCCCTGGGGTCGATTGTTGGTAGCAATCGGCCTTTCCTTTATACTCTAATTATAACATTTTATCCCCTTTAAGTAAAGGGATAAATGGGATAAAAAATAGAGACGGGTTGATTTAAAGTCAATATGAATATATACTGAATGTACATAGAATAACTATCCACTTTGAAGTATATAATAAAAAAGTCGGTAGATGCGCCAACATCATACCGACAAACAATAGCATAGCTCCTTCTTAGGAGTCAGCTTCACAGCTTATAACGAGTTAAACGAGTAAGATCGCCTTAGTTTCCAAGCCGAGGACGGTCTTACTTTTTTTTGTTTGATGACATGATCGCCACAATAAGAATGCCAAACGTTAGCATTAGTTGAAGTGCGCTTTCTACTGCCATGCTCTCACCTCCTCTCTATAAGAAGGTGAGCCGACCGCCCTGAAGAAGCTGATTCTATTGTCATTAATAACCTTACCTAAAGTCTTCAAAAAAAACAAGATTATTAGGGTTTAAAAACCACAAACTTTGTCCATCCTTTAACCAGGAGGGATATTATATGAATTGTAAGCATTGTAAAAAGAATGTGAGATCGAAAGTTAAATATTATGAGCAACAAAAGATGTGTAGCAGCTGTTTTAAAGCATTCAAAAAAATTGGGGAGACTTGGGGTAACTAGTACATAATACGGCCTTGAATTTTGACCGGGATCACTCTGTAGTTGTCGTTGGTATTGTATTTTGATTGAAACCAGTTAATAACGGATTCATTGTTTAAGGCCATCTCAATAATTTCGGCAGCTAGCATCGTTTTAGTCATTTCACATGAGACGGCCAACTTTTTCAGTTTTTCATGAGTGTCATAATCAACTGAAGGATTAACACGAGTTTTTTTATCAGATCGTACTTTTCGGTTTGGTTGTTTGATTTTCATTGACTCTACTCCCCTTTTTGCGGTTTCCTTATCAAATTAAGCGCATTTAGCTCACTAACACTGTTAAGCTGTTACGGTGCTACATTGTTAAACTGTTACTATGTTACGCTGTTAATAGTGCTTATATGAATAAAAAAAGAGACAGCACATTCTAGCTGTCTCTTTTGTGTTTATGAAATTCCTTTTAATATACCTATCTCTATAATCTGATCGTTATTGAATGTTCTATAACTATCCCAAGACCACCGATCCTGAATAACTAAGTGGTTAGAAGAAACAGAATGTACATAACCCTCATACGTGATATTATCTGCATAGACGATACTTACTTTGTCTTTAAGGTGCAGACTATTAATGATCTTCTTCACATCCATTGTTTTCCCCCCTCAACTGTTAGAAATCAACGTCATAATCTTCCTCAATGCTTCCGATGACTTCTTCATCTGCTAATATTCCTTCTTTAATTTCTCGTGGGGTGCTGTCATTGGTGTGACCATGAGATAGATCAGAAGAAATCAACGTTTTCTGATCCACCTTTTTTCTTAAATCTCTAAACTCTCGCTTCATTTCGATCTGAAGTTCATGAACCAGGTCAAGAACATGCTTGTCCTTCTCTTTATCTTCAAGACTTTTTTGTTTGTCCATCATGTCTTTTTGGATCAACTCAAATGCATATTCCCGGAAAGTTTTTGATTCGGTTTCATCTATTCTTTGCACAACATGATTATACATTTCATCCGTCATTTTATCGGTCCGTACGTTTAATATCGGCTTTTTCATGACATCACCCTATTTTTTTTCTGCTTCTCTTTTCTTTTGCTCGGCCCTGCTTAATACTTCCAAGCCAAACAAATTCAACAGCCTAGCATCATCGGCCACAATATGATTAGATTCGGCGATTTCTCGTCCAAATTTTTCTTCTGCGACAATGCCAATCATTTCACTCAATACTTCCCCTACACCGCCAAAGTATACATATTTATAGCTTGTGTCTTTCGGTGGTGTAAATGCTTGTACACACTGGGAGATTTTGATTTCCGTAAATTCTTTCAGTGATTTCCGTATGATGTTAGTGAGATCGAATTTCTCCCCAGTGTTACCGTCTCTACGTTCTAGTTTTGACTTAGCGATGTTGGAGTAGATGAATTTTTCTAAATCCCTTACGTTGTCAAAGTGTTCTAGTAGTTTATCTTTTCTAAGGTTCTCTAAATGCAGTAAGAATGGCGCTTCTGTGTTCGCTACGAAGGACTCTCTGCTCTTTGGAGCTTTTAATCCTTCTGGCAAGAGTACCAGGTCATCAGTTCCGCCGCCTAAGTCACAAAGCACGACTTCGGAGTTTTGGAATTGTTTAGCCATTTCATTATCTGTTAATTCAAATGTTTTCTTAATGCCCCATCTTGCGACTTCTGATTCGATCCGGCAGGCCGCATCAAGTACATTGATTGTTAAGTCTTTTTCCATTCCGAAAGTGAGTACCTTCACGTGATGGGTTCCTTTAAATTTATTAGCCATCTGTTCTTGCATTTCACTGAACTTGTTAGTCTTTTTAAGCAGCCATATAGGCAGCATTGTTTGGAAGTAATCTATTTGCAATTCATTTTCTTCTTTTTCAACATTTTGAGGGTTTAAGGCATGATAGTAAGCTGTTGCAGCCAGGAACATGACTAAAGGAATATGAGAATCCACTTTATTATGTAATCTTCTAATGTGGTTATTCCCTAGAACTTCTTTCTGTGCAATTTCCCCAACTAAAAAGAAGCGGTTTTCGCCGTCTATTTCTGTGGAGATCATAAGGCGATCTTTTAAATCGTTTGGATCTTCTATGCTACTAGCAAACTTCCCTTCAGCAACATCTTCCTTTATTTCCACTACATTAGTAGGCATTTCAAAGAAATACCCATCCACCAAGTTCATGTACATGCTGTTGCCAAAATCGATGTTCATGCGAGAAATTTTCATTTTATTAACTCTCCTTTGTTTTCACTTTGTTACAATGTACCTCATTTTCAATAATAAATCAACTGTTTGTTTACAAAAAATAAATCAGTATTATCAAGGGTTTATAACGTTTAGTTGTTTTTCGTGTAAACAATGTAAACAAGAATTTTCTTGTTTTCAAGGGGGGGACTTTACTATGAAAAAAAAATCATGTATATTAAATTCAAAGAGTCAAACAGAAAGATTTGACAGCATTTTTTGACTCTAGTATTCTTGCATAGAAAAATCCCCGTTGTTTGCAGACAACGAGGATCGAAGAGTATTACATAAAATTGTGAAAATTCAATCATATAAAAAATGACATAAAAAAAGTGCCGATGTTGCAGCATCAACACTTTTACCTGTAAGCTCCTACACTTACAATCAATTATTAGCTGATTTCATTTTACCGAAAATACGTGTATACGTCAATAGTTTTCGGTTTCTTTCTGACGACAGTAAATGATTGTTTTGTGTAGCAGCAGACAATCATGTGCTGTCGTTTTTTGTATGCACCCAGCTGCCGTTAAGGGGTGTAAAAATAAACTGACGTCAGGAGTTGCCCCGTCCAACGCAAAAATACGGGGATATACCACAATAAGCGTTCCTTGCTGCGCTTGTGGTGAATGGCGGGAACGGCCATTAACGGTTCGGCAAACGTGTATATCACAAGGTTGGCTCGGCGCATTACGGTGCGGGTATCTTTGATCAACAATCCTTATTACAAGCAATAATAAAGTTGTCTTGTGTGAGAGAACACTAAACAAACTCTAAGGATTAGCATATTGGACGGGCATGATATGTAAAAAGATCAAAGCAAACGGAAGTTTGACGATAGCAAGGCACTACTGGAAACCTCAGACGTCTCTATGACGCTAGTAAGATCGGATACTTGTCACAGTCGTTTTTTATTTTTAGCGTCTGTGACAAGGTATCCGAATTTCGCCCCCTGTTTCCTAGAGCATCAGCTATTCTGCTAGTCAAAGGGCGTTAAAAGTCAAGTGAAAACTATTAATATAGCGAAATTCTTTAAAAACCATCAGGTTTTTAATTACCTTTTTGAAGGCCGTTTTATATAAAGAACGTTATTTAGTTTATTAGTATAGCTTTAAGGGTTGTTCAGATATTTGGTTAACTTCCTGTGAAGTTATTCTTTAAAGTGTGTGTGAACTGACGATAATATACCGGGGCGCAGATGTGGCCGGAAAAAGTGGCCGGGATCGATGCAAAGTACCAGGGCAGCACGTGGCCGGAAAAAGTGGCCGGGATCGATGCAAAGTACCAGGGCAGCACGTGGCCGGAAAATTGATATTATTCAGTTTACTTACTTTTCTATTTATGCAATACTTTTGTTGTGTATTGGAATGATTGTATATGGTTTACAAAAGGTCAGATATAGCTTAGTTGTTGCCAGGTCTTATTGTATTTTTTATCTCTAATTAGGAGGGGCAGGACTCATGGTAACCAAGAATAAAATAAGTTCACCAGAAATGGGGAACTTGCTAAATAAATGGCGAGATAGGATCAGAAGCGGTAATAAATTAACGTCTGAAGAGTTAAAAACGAAGGTTACTAGAGTACTGTCAGAATTGAAACCTAAAAGTGATTTTACTACAGAGTTAAGTAATTATTATCTTCTTTTGGACTATTGTCATTCTTTGATGAAGGGTGAAAACCCTGATAATAAAGAAGTTGTAGACATGATAAGTAAAGGCGATATTAATGCTACCGTTGATTATTACTATTACTTTTTTTCAGGCCATTATGAATTTTTTAGAAAGCAGTATGTTGCAGCCATTGCTTATTATCAAAAAGCAGAAAAGTTACTGTCTTTAATTTCTACTGGTGACGACACTTTTTTCGCAGAGTTTTGTTATGAATTAGCCCATGCGTATTATCGTATTGATCAACACTTATTTTCGATCAGTTATACCACGATGGCCCGACAGATTTTTCATTCTACACCTAATTATCAAAAAGAGGCTGTAGAATGTGGAATCTTATTAGGAGCTAATATGTATGATATGGATTTGAATTCTAAGGCCAAAGATTACTATATTGATGCATTAGAAGAAGCAACTAAACAAGGCTACACTAGGTTGTTGTCTAAGATTCATCATAACTTGGGTTTGATTTACTGGAAGATGGAGGAGTATGAAAAGGCAGAAGAATTTCTTATCAAAGCATATAATGATAAGAGTCATATGTCCTCACCTTATAGTGTTAATACTCCGTATATGTTGGCCTTAATTCAATACGAAACATCAGGTGAAAAAGCGGATGAGTGGTATGAAATTGCGTTAAAATACGCTAATGATAATAACGATGATGAATACAAAATCAAAGTGTCATTACTTTATCATGTGTATCAAAAGTTTGATGTTGATAAGATCAATCATGATCTTATAGAATTAGAGAGAATGAATCTGTGGCCAGATGTATATGCTATAACAAAAAGGATTTCAAAATTTCTAGAGGATGCAGGGGATATAAATTCTAGTTTTAGTTTCCTGAAAAGGGCATTAGAGGCCAAAGAGCAAATACCGAAAATATTGGAGGCGTTGAAATGATGAAAAAACTAATCTTGGCAAGTTTGATTTTGTTTACAGCTGTAACCGTAGGAGCTGCTGTCGGATCGGAACCAGTGCAAGTTGCTGAAAAGGCAATCATCTAAATAGACTGCCTTTACAAACCTTTATACAATCCTCGACTAATCACAATTGATTAGTCTTTTTTTTGTTTATATTTGTTTTTGATCTTCAGTAATTCAATATATTCCTCTATTTTGTGTATATCTTCATCTGTTAATTCAGTAATATCAAATTCTTTTGTCATCGCATTCGGGTTTTGTTTACTGTGAGGGGAACTGTCATCCTTTTTTTGCAGTTTGGCAATGTATTCGATGAGATTCATATATTCTTGGTGAGTAAATCTTAGTGGCTTGGCAAGTTTTTTTATAGTTGCAGCACTTGGTTTCCTTTCCTTTTTCTCTAAAAGAGAGATATAGGCAGGGGTTAAGCCGGTTTCCAGGGCAACTTCTTTTTGAGTCATATTTAAAGCGCGCCTTTTTTGTATCAAAAAATTGGCGAGATCAAAATTCTCAATCAAGCTAAACACCTCATATCGTCATTGGTTGTGGGATTAACTCGTTAATTCTGGTTAATTTAGCAAAAAAATTAACAAAAGTTGATTTTTGTTGTTTACTTCTGTTAATTTCAGTGCTACTATAATAATTGAAATTGCTTATTCAATAGACTTTATGCGATTTAGAATTAACAAATACATATTAACAATAGTTAATTATTTAAGGGCTATCATTTTTTTGGATGATTTGGTTTACATTAATAGAACGTTATTAGTGTAATCTTGTCCATGTTGTAAAGGTATACAACATTTAAACTATAAATTTCTTTCTTTGTATTGTAAAGAAATTTATAGTGTTGTATTTACAAAAAATGGTGGTGTCTATAATATGATACCACCATTTTTTTATAGAAAGGAGATTTTTTAGAGTGAAAAGATCAAAAAGAGTAAAATTACTTAACGTTGAGATGACCACCTATGATATTCGTTCTTTAGGATCTTCTGTGAAGATGTTTAATGGCAGCACATATGAAGTAATTGATTCAAGGTTATTCAA
This sequence comes from Bacillus sp. FSL R5-0654, assembly GCF_038008745.1. Classification (NCBI taxonomy): domain Bacteria; kingdom Bacillati; phylum Bacillota; class Bacilli; order Caryophanales; family Bacillaceae; genus Bacillus; species Bacillus sp. FSL R5-0654. Next base: position 8,135 of record NZ_JBBOZV010000002.1, read on the forward strand.
TCCAATATCAAAGACGTTTATACGGATTGATGACCACAAGCGTAATATTAGGAATGTAAAAAATTCCAAAGGTCAAATTATTGCTAAAAGAACAAACGTAGGGTCTAAGTTGCTGCTTACATCAGCGGCATTCCTACGATCAGAAAACAATGCTTCCTGTGTTAGCAATCAAAACAGACCTTCTAAAGCAGCACCGAAGGCGTATCGCCCTGCAAAGTCAGGAAGAGCAAAAGAAGTAGGGGTTCTTTTGTCCGACACGAAAATGAGTGTTGACGAGTGCAAAGAAAAGTTGCTGAACAATGGGGCAAAGCAAGTTTATTTTTACGAAACGAAAGCAGGCACTGTTGTTGTATCTTCCCCATATAAAGTGTTGCATGATTTATTAGGCTAGTTAAAGTTTTATTTAGGGTTTGCATGTTTGTTAATGAAGCTCATTAACAAAATAAAAGAATATTAGGGTGCTCCCCCTCCAAAGGTATAACGGGCCATGTAATATCTTTGGGTGAAAATTCTTCTTGGTGCGAGATAGTAGACAGCAAGTTTGGCCTAGCATTGTCAGATTCATTATATGAATACTTGGCTGACATAGAGTTTGTGAGTGAACAACTGCTAAAAACTCACGATTAAGGAGATATTAGATTCGTTAGTAAACATGTAAACCCTAACGATGTATCCTTTTTTTAGCACTGGATGTAAAATATTATTAAAAAAGGTGTGAATAGGATGAAAAAGAAAAAGTGGGTAACAGTTATTGTGGCAGGGACGATTTTAATTGGTGGCGCAGGTGCGGCTTATTCTTTCCAGGCGAATGCTTCTGAAAAAGGGCGGGTAGATCGAGCTGAAAATGCTGTAACTGCAATCTACACTTCGCCTGAAGACTTGAATAAGAAAAATTACAAAGAAGCTGAATCATTTGTTAAAAAGATTAGTGATGATGAAAAGCGGGCGCAGCTGACGAAAAAACTATCTAATGCCTATACCATGCATAAAGCGATTCAGATGGTTGAGGGTGATATTCAAGATGGAGTGATAGTAGACGGGCTGAAAGCGCAGGAAGTAGAAGTCACCAAACAATATATTGAAAAAGTTAAGCCAATTGATTTAAGGCTATACAAGACCCTCTCAAAGAAAGCCGATAAGGCTTTAAAGCAGGTTATACAAATTGAAAAAACCAAGCAACTTTTCAGCAGATTAAATGATAGTCATGACTGGAAAACCTTTAAAAAGATAGAACGAGAAGCAAGAAAAGTATTAAATGAAAAAGAAAGCCGGAAGTTCCAAAAACAACTAGATCAGATGGAAAAACGCATTGAACAGAGTGAAAAAAGAAAAGAGAATATCAAGAGAGAAACCCAAGAATTAAGCAAAAACAATAATGATTCGAATACATCAAAGTCAAACAACACAGATACCAAAGCATCATCACCATCGACAGCAGCACCACAGGAAAAGAAACAACAAAACGTGTATACATCACCCAAGAAATATGTTCAGAAACAGCCGAATGGTTCAGGAAGCCAATCTAAACCGTCTAAAAGGCCGTCACAGCCTAGTAAGCCTTCAAAGCCAACTACACCACCGAAACAGTCACAGCCTTCTAAAAAGCCTTCTAAACCGTCAGGAAACAAGGATTTAGATGCTATTGGTAAGGATTTAGAGAATAAAGACTGGAACAGAACGGGTTCAGGTGAAATTGATAAGGGCGGTAATAGTTGGGAGTCATGGGATTAATGGATAGCGAAGATGTATTGAAATATATTGGGGTTTTTATGTTATCAGTAATCGTGCTTTCAATCGGGGTTTATGTTCACTATTTGTACTTTTTCTTTGATATTTGGTTAGCACCTACTATTTTTTGGGTGATTTTCTTTTCTGCTTTAATTGCTTATTCTGCTGTTAATGATTGATTATTTTTTTTAATCTCTATGTATACAAAAATACGCCTGAAAGGGAATTTAAACTATGAGTAATCACATGAGTATGATGATTTTTGTGATATGTAGTGCTTGGATAATTGTTATTTGTACATTAGATGCCCGCATTAGAAAAATGGTGTTGTTTTTTTTATTACCTTGCATCGTATTTAGCGCCGCATCTTTCATCGTAGTACCACATGTAATTAAAGGTTTTATGGACATTCTAAGAAACATACTCTCATGAAGATTTGATATGAAGAAGGTTAATCCAACCTTCTTTTTAATTTGAAGAAAAGGAGTGGTTTATCTTGAAAAGTTATTACCTGATCAATGAAACTCAATTTATTCGCAGCTTGAGGCATTTGGGATGTATGCACTTGTTAGATACATTTCGTGCTAATTTGGATGCGAAAATTCAGGAAGTATGGGTTTTTGAGGGGAATATATTTGAAGTGGCCGCACCTTTTCAGTATGTAGGAATGTTGGTAATAGCATCCTTTGAAGTTGTTAGATCGGACACTGCAACGATTGAAATAGAATTTAAAGATTTTATGTTTGTAAATGTGAAACGATCTGATTTAATGAGTGAGAGGATGTCAGAAATTTATGTTTAGCTTTTGGGATGTAAGCGTAATGTTATTAAAGTTTTTAATTTTAATTGGCTTATTTATAGGTGAAATCCACTTGTTACTTTATTTAATTGATATAGGACATATTCTAAGTTATATTGCAGTAGGGATAATTTCCTTTTTTACATTAGCCTTATTACTATGGATATTTCAAAGAACTATTTGATATTTAAAGTCACTTCTTAACGGAAGTGGCTTTTTTCTTTGGAGGGAACGTGTTGAAGCGAGCTGAGAACATTTTTAAAGCTGTATCTAAATGGTACTTGATAGGGATTCTTTTTGTATCTTATTCATTAGCGATTTTTCTGGTTATTAAAGAATACCAGGTAATTATTGATGATTATCGGAACGTGTTAAAGCCCTTTGCCATGACACTTTTACCATTTTTAGTTCTAGGCTTTATGCTCTGTTGGGGGATAAGTGAACTATCTGTTTTTGATAGTTTAAAAAAGGGATTCCTGGTAGGGTTATCTTTTTTTGTGTACTTGATGTCGTTTTTTGTAGTTAGTGAGTATTTCAATCAATACTTTCACCTGGCTTGTGTGGTAATGCTAATAATTCCTGTTTACTGGTTATGCTCGGTGTGGCTCATAATGTTGGGTAGATTAGTTATTAAATTAATACGTGTTTTTAAATAATGAGGTGTTTTGTAGATGTCTTTCAAAAGGGCTTTGCTGAAAGCTACATATGATTTTGCTAAAGCATTTGGAATACTATGCTTATGCTTATTATGTATTTGTTTAATTTTTACGGTGATTATCGTACTTCCATCTTTACTTTTATATATATCCATTTGGCTTATGATTATATATTACTTGATCCTAGCGATCTTTATTTATGCGGGTTATCTATGCTTTTTAAAAGAATAAAAGCAAAAGTAAAGACGGTATAGTGTAACAAATAATCATTAAAGGAGGTGAACGATTAGGACAGTTTTTACTAAAAGGAGGAATGAAAAAAAGAAATGAAAAAATTGTCTATTGTAAGTATCCTATGCCTTTCTATTATCATGATTTTTGGTTCACTCATTTCAAATGATATGAAAGCAGCTGCCCCTAAAGTTGAATACTTAGGTAAGATTCAGTACGGAGCATATATTGTGGGGAAGTTCAAGGTGAATGGAGAAATTGCCTTTTGCTTGGATCATGTAAAGCAGACACCACCTACAGGCGCACCTTATGCCAATGGTAATGCTTATAAAAATGAGCAAATACGAGCGATTCTATACTACGGCTACGGTGGCCCAGGAAATGAAATAGGAAACGGTGATACGGCTCTTGTCGCTACAACAATAGCTCTCGATAGTATCATGAACAATAACCACTCAACAGGGCGAGAAAGCATTCCAGGATACAAAAAGTTAATGGCACATGCAAAAGCTAAAGATGCACCATCTACAAGTATTGGTTTCAACAAAAAAGAAGTGACGAGTAAAGTTTCAGGTAATCTTCAAAAATCGGAAACAATCGTATTTAAAGCTGATCCAAAAAACTCAATTAAATTAAATGTTCCTAGTGAAGTAACCCTTTATAAAGACAATAAAAAATATTCGAGTAGCTCTGTGACAATCAAAGGTGGCGAAAGTTTTTATTTAACAGCACCTTTGGATTATGCAAAGCAATTAAACTTCAAGAATATTAAGCCATCACTTGGCAAGTATCAGTCGATTTTATTCACTTCGTCAAACTCAAAATATCAACGTTTAGGATCGGGTTTGCTTCTTGACCCTGAACCCGTAGAGAGTTTGTCAATAAAGTTCGAGAAACGGCAGCGCAATATTAAGGTCGTACACAAAGAGAAGTTTGAGGGAGAAATCCTTGAAACAGCAACAGAGACAAAAAATATCGGCACTAATTACAGTTATGCCCCAAAGGACAAGATTGTAAAAGGGGGAAAAACCTACGTCCCTGTTAAAAAGGACAAGAAAACAGGAACCCTGGGAACGAAAGATATAACTCTAGTGTTTGAATACGTGCTGCAAAGAAAAGTAACTGTCTTGCATAAAGATAATCGTGATAAATCATTGATTAAAGAAGATGTTTATACAAAAAAGCAGGGAGATAAATACACTTATAGCCCTCTTACAAGTTTGAAAAAAGGCAAGTATACTTATAGGCCTGTCTCTAAAAAAATTAGTGGAACAGTCGGGAAAGAGGATATTACATTAACCCTGTTTTATGATGTACCACTTATTGAGACTAGTCTTGAAAAATTACAAGTGTATACGGCGGCCGCAGACAAAGGATTACCTGTCAAAGTGGCACTATCCAAAACAAACGTATATAAAAATAATACGCCAGGAATGACTACAGCCAAAATAGACGTCAGTCTCTATGAGGGGAAAACTAAGCTTGATTCAAAGACATACACAGCGCAGTCTTTGCCAAAATCAATAAATTTCCTCGTCGATCCGAATACATTAAAGGTTAATACAAATAAAGCATATACAGTCAAGTTGGAAGGCTTTAATAAAAACGACTTTGACATTAGTATTGGATCAACATTAACAACAAAAGGATATACAAGCAGCGAGGAAAAAATATCAGTTAACATGAAAGACCTTGTTAAAAAGAAAGGCTCGATCAGTAGAGTCATAATGACAGAAGTAACACCGACAACTAAGATGAGAAGTTATTTTGAAACAGCAAATTTTTCAGGTGATTTATTGAAAAAGAGAAAGACGGGTTACGGTTTAGAACAAAATTTGATATTCGCTTATGAAAATATGCTGAATAAAAGTGATGATCACATCAGTTTTGACTTCAAAGTACCTTCACAGTTGTTAGATACTTATTTGAATTACAAGATAAATAAAGGGTTGGCCGCATTTCCTATGGATGTTGCAGCATCGAAGAAATCACAACAAGTAGACAAGATGATTCAAGAAATGACGTTTCAATTTCCACATGTCAATGTAGAAAGAGAGACAGGCAGCCTTTTCACTGATCAGCAGGTAGCTTCTAAAGACAAACGTATTAAACATGCTCTTAGAGATGGCGGAAACCGATTCTATACGCCTATATGGGCTGAATTGGGTGATTATGATGTTTCGTATGTCTCTAATCAAATAGGCGTAAATAAGGTCACAATAGAGATTAAGGACAACCTGAATTTGTATGCTTATATGTATGCTCATATGGATAGCGATACATTAGATCAAGACGAGATTCTTTTAACGCCCATCAATGCCGATGATCCCTTCCCTACTGGAATACCCAAAGGTTGGACTAAAGAAGATATTAATTGGCTAAGGAGTGAATGATCATGAAAGAGCTTGATCATGAAATTCATGCAGCAAGAATTGATTTTTTAATGACTTATTTAAATATGACGCCAGGTTGCCAATTTGATGAAAACGCATGTGAGCGATTGATTGAGGATTTGAAGAAAATTGGTTTGCGTCTGTACTAGAAATCTAAATAACAAAGGAAAAAGCTAACGGTGATGCCGTTAGCTTTTTTTTGAAAGGTGATGTGCTAATGCTAAATAGAGTTGTATTAACTGGAAGGCTAACAAAAGACCCCAATCTAAAATACACACCCAACGGACACGCTGTTTGCATGTTTACTCTAGCAGTTAACAGAAAGAAGGCAACCGAGAATGACAAGGCTGATTTCTTTAACTGTATTGTATGGAGAAAACAAGCTGAAGCAGCTGCAAACTATTTGTCAAAGGGTTCATTAATTGGAGTGGATGGCCGCCTTGAAACGAGAAATTATGAAAACCAGCAAGGGCAGCGTGTCTTTGTGACTGAAGTGCAAGTCGAAACAGTTCAATTTCTAGAGAGTAAAAAGGATAAGCCAGGATCAGATCAAGCACCAGTAGACGTCCATAATAATGTTTTCAATGACCCAGGTGCCGAAGATATACCATTTTAGAAGCGAGGTGTAACCACATGAAGGAATATAAAGAAGGTTTATGGCCGTATTCAATCAATGAAGCAATGAAAACTATATTGAATGTAAGAGAGAATGTATTGGTCGTAGGACAAACAGGATCGGGGAAGGCTGTGACCGAAAAATTGTTTGAGATTAAAAGTAGAGCAGCAAAAGAAGGCCAGGGGCGACTTTCATGTGACATGCATCAATTGAAAGACTTAAACGGTCAATGAGGTGAATTAGATGAAAGGATTGATTTTGGCTATAGGCATTCTTTATGCAGGCGGATATACGGTCCTGTTTAGTACGTCTTACTATACGGAATCATACCGTCATAATTCTATCATTATGACGATGACAGAAGCCGGGAAAATTGCAAGTGTTAACAGCGTAGATAAAAGCTCACGTATTCAAGATGGACAGGTAGAAATTACAGAAGCAGCCTTCAAGAAAAAATTCAGAGAAAAATTCGAGAAAAACAAGAATGTCAAGTTACAAGGCATTCAATATAAGTTCGCCTTTTTAAAGAATACTTCAGGTGGAATTAAGGCAGCTAGAGTAAAAATCACAGATGATCGAAAAAACGAGTACCAGGTGAGCTTTGTATCAAATATTGCGAAGGAGGATAAAAAGTGATTGCGGAATCTTTAGTTAAAACCATTTTTGATGATTTGAAGCGGAAAGACCCTGAGACCGTTCTAGCAGCCTTCACTGATAACGAAGCTAGAGACACCATGAGATACCTAATTAGAGAGAATCATGGCATTGTAGTTGATACTGAGGAAAAAGTAGAGTATCTCATTCAAGAAATGGTTGGTCTTGGTGTAATTGAGACCATTACTAAGAATGATGAAAATATAACGGACATTACCTATAATGGCCGCCACTTGGTCATAGAAAGTAGCGACAAAGCAGAGCCTTACATCTACACAGATAAATTAATTGATGATGATTATATTGTCTCGTTAGCTTCAAAGGTTGCCAATGTTACAGAAAAAGAATTCACCCCTAAAACGGACGTATTAGAAGCATCAATAGGCTATCTAAGATTTACATTTGTTCATAAAAGCAGATCAAATGGGATTGCCGGAAAGGTTACGACAATGGCTATTAGGGTGTCTCGGCCTAAGTTATCTTTGAATGATGATAACTTTATCGAGTTTGCCCCTTTAAAAATGAAAGATTACTTCAAGAATGCAGTGAAGCAAAGAAAGAACATCATAATTGGTGGAGAAACAGGATCGGGAAAGACTGCACTTCAGAAATATTTGGTTTCGTTTTTTGATTTTCGAGATAAAGCAATATGGATTGAGGATGTTGCTGAAGGGCACTTAGATGTTTTATTCGGTGATAGCAAAGACATATTTTCTTGGCAAACGGGTCCCAACACATCAATGACCAAGCTAATTAAGACAGCTTTGCGGTTCAACCCGACATGGATTTGTCCTACAGAAGCAAGGGGCGGTGAAGCAAATGAGATTATGGATGCTGTTTTATCAGATCATGGAGTAATCAGTACATGCCATACGCCAGGCATTAAAGAACTACCTCGACGATGGATTAACATGATGAAAAAAGAATACACCTTTGACGAACAAGCAATGCTAGAAGATATATATAATAACTTTGGCGTGGCCGTTCATGTAAAAAAAGGTGTTATAAATGGTAAAAATGTTCGCTATTTAAGCGAAGTAGGTTCTTATAATCCAGATGGATCAGTTAACTATATATTTAAGCAGAGATTGGTTAACGGAAAGCTAGAGTACAAAATATATGATCAATTAGAACCCATCACGATATAGGAGGGAATTTCATGAAAAAGAAGGTGTATACGCTTGATGAGCTTAACGCTTATAAAAAAGCGTATGGGAAACCTATAGAACGTGCTGAACTTATCTTGTCGCTTTTAAAGCCGTTTATAGTAGTGTTTGTATTCTCATATCTACTTTTACACTACTGGCTAGTTAGCGGCATTTTAGGAGTCTTGGCGATGTTTTATGGTTATCGTGTTATGATTCCGCAATCAATCAAAAGAGTTTATAATTCTAATGCATTTACAGAAAGGTACCATTTTATAACCTCTTTAACACAAATTTTAAGTAATCAAGATAAAACAATGCTTACAGCATTAAAAACTGTCGCAAAAAGGGCAAATGGCCAGTTCAAAAAAGATTTATTAGAACTTCAGCTTTCTTTAAAAGGTGCAACGTCTGAACAAATAGTCGAAGCCTTTGAGAAATTCTCAGAAAGATACAAAGATGATGTTATTTTTGACCTTTATGTTGAACAGTTGACAACGGCAACAATAGAAGGACGTACAAACATTGATACTATTAAAAGTATTAAGACTTTATACACTCAATTAAAAGCCAAACAAGAAGATTTTCTGAACAGAAAGAAACGTGCTACCTACGAGTTTCGATTTATCACAATGATTTCACTTGTCTTAGTGATTTCTATCTCTGTGTACCCTTTTGGTTTAGAACAGTTTGTGAACGTATATGCGCATCAACCAGTCGGGTGGATTACTAGCTCAATCTATTTAGCATTGTTTGGTCTGTTCTTCCACAGCTATCATAAACGATTGGGAGACGATGAAATTATGAAGGTGAAAATATGAATAAATTCTTGTCTAAAACTGCAGAAGCTAACTTATTTTCAATGTTAGAGCAATTAGAGTATAACCTTATTCAGTTTCAAAAAAGACGGCTGCTAAAGGCAATTTTTGCTCTAATTATTGGGGCGATCTTTGGTTCAATGTTAACTGGATGGGCTTTGCTTATTGGGCCAATACTAGCTTTATTTGTTTGGTGGAGAGAATATCAAAATGTCGTTAAAACATATAAGCAGTTCACCTATCTTAGAGAGATTGAATTTAACAAATTTTCAAGAATGTTAATTCCTTTGTTGCTAGAAAAAGGAGCAACTCTTTATAGCTCGTTAAACAAGATGGTGAAAAGGATAGAATCAGGACATGTTCAAGAGGCTTTGAAAAAGTTCTTAATTGAGTTAAATAAAAACCCAGATTCAGAGGAACCGTTTGAGCAATTTGCTAAAGCTGCAAGTGGATCAGATGAGGCTTTGCTTTTTCTAATGACATTATATGATTACCGAGAGAGTTCTTTCGATACTACCGTAATAGAAGAATTAGGGAGAAGCACAAGTGAGAAATTATTTGAGGGAGTCGATGATATCATTTTATTCAAAACTAGAAAGTTCAGTATGTTCCCAACAAAATTGACAATGGTTTCTTTTATACCTGTCATTGGTTATGCCATTGCCATGATTATAGATGCTACTTCAAAAATCCAATTATAAGAGAGGGGGTAAACTACAATGATGGAGGGTTCAATCACCGCCATTTTCAAAATGTATTTGTTCCTTTTGTGTATATTAGCGATCCTGTCGGTCGCTATTTTTTTTATTCAGGTCAATCAAATCAATGAATATAAACAAATTGTCAATTATCAAATAGAACGAAACGGCGGTCTAACATCTGAAGCGCTTAGCAAATTAAAAGACTATGATCAAAAACATTTTAGTGGCCGTTTTAACATCGAAAGTCCAATGCTTAACCAAAAGGTTAAGTACGGGGACGAGGTTGACTACACAGTACACTCAACTTTTGAAATTCTGTATTTTGAGATTCCAAACGTAAAAATTCCGATAAAAGGTTCTGCTTTATCTCTAACTAGATGAGATTTTTGCAGAGCCTTTTTGTGTGTCCTTTAAAGGAGGTGAGAAAACATGTTAGATCAAAACTCGGACCGAATTTATTGGGTCATCGGAGTGGTTGCGGTAGTAGGAACGATGATTCTGAAATCAGATACAGAAATTAACGGGCTGCTAGATTTGGTGTTTAGTGGCTTCAGAAGCAAGCTGTAAGGGCGTATCAAAGGGTACGTTCTTTTTCTTTGATAAAAGCGAGGTGAGAAAACATGTTAGATCAAAACTCGGACCGAATTTATTGGGTTATTGGAGTGGTTGCGGTAGTAGGAACGATGATTCTGAAATCAGATACAGAAATTAACGGGCTGCTAGATTTGGTGTTTAGTGGCTTCAGAAGCAAGCTGTAAGGGCGTATCAAAGGGTACGTTCTTTTTCTTTGATAAAAGCGAGGTGAGAAAACATGTTAGATCAAAACTCGGACCGAATTTATTGGGTTATTGGAGTGGTTGCGGTAGTAGGAACGATGATTCTGAAATCAGATACAGAAATTAACGGGCTGCTAGATTTGGTGTTTAGTGGCTTCAGAAGCAAGCTGTAAGGGCGTATCAAAGGATACGTTCTTTTTCTTTGATAAAAGCGAGGTGAGAAAACATGTTAGATCAAAACTCGGACCGAATTTATTGGGTCATTGGAGTGGTTGCGATAGTAGGAACGATGATTCTGAAATCAGATACAGAAATTAACGGGCTACTAGATTTGGTGTTTGATGGTTTTAAAGCGAAAATCCCGAAATTTTAGGGAGTTAGGAGGTACTTATATTGAATAGAAAGGATGCAGTTGTAACAGTTAATGCCACTGCAAAGCAATACCATGAGATTACAAATAAGAGGAAATTAAGGCTTCCTATCGGAAAAGCTTTGTTTGAAAAAGGGGCGAAGGTAGACGTTTATTGCCCTCAAGGCGGCAGCTTTCAGCAGCTTGTCGTAAAGAAATTTATCGTACTGAAAAATCATGTTTTAGTTGAATTTTGCAAGTAATAAAGAAAGTTCAGGTGAAAAATATGGCTTCAAAAGCAGAAAAGAAAGAATCAAAAGAATTTGCCACATTGTTGTTAAATGCACAAGGTGTCAACTATGATGACTGGTTGCATGACCAACATAAAGCATTAGAAGCTGAAAACAAAGATTTCATGAAAGAGATCATCAAGCAGCATTTACTAGATCAAAACAATTCATAGAATGGAAGGACTGACAATTTAATGGTTGAAAGTGTAGTTGGAATATTCGTTTTTCTTCTTAAGGCGGTTCAATTAGTAGCCGGTGCTTATGCTGGATTTAAACTTGCAACTTATGGCATTGGTTACATGACAAAAAACCACCAAAAAATTAACGAAGCCAAAGACGGGATGAAAAACGTTGCAGTCGGTATCGCTATTGTAGCAGGAGCACAAGTGGGTGTTTCATGGTTACAAGGTAATCTAGGATTTTAAAAAGGAGCTAATTTAATGATTCATGTTGTCATTAAAGGAGGACGAAGGTTTAAAGACGTTATTTCTCCTAAGGTTAAATATAGTGTTCCACAATGTAATTTGAAATTGGTGGAGCTAGAAAAATATGCTGAAGAGAATGGCATTTATGGTGACATTGAAATTATCATCTATGAGGATAAAAACATTCTTTTTAGAGATTCATATAATATCGGACAAGGGGTGTCTAGGAACCTTCTTCTTCTCGTCAACACGACATTAAATACAACTTTTAAAGACACCCCAAAAGCAGAGAAGGAATTGCTGATCAATAAACTCATGAAAGAGTTTGAAAAAAATGAAACGACACAAGGTGAGCTAAAAGAAAGAAGATCTACTTTTAAAGAAAAGTTCACTACATTACGGGAAAAAAGGAAAGCAAAGGCCAGGGCAGCAGCTGAAGCAAAAGCAGCTGAAGAAGCCAGGGCAGCAGCTGAAGCGAAAGCAGCTGAAGAAGCCAGGGCAGCAGCTGAAGCAAAAGCAGCTGAAGAAGCCAGGGCAGCAGCTGAAGCGAAAGCAGCTGAAGAAGCCAGGGCAGCAGCTGAAGCAAAAGCAGCTGAAGAAGCCAGGGCAGCAGCTGAAGCGAAAGCAGCTGAAGAAGCCAGGGCAGCAGCTGAAGCAAAAGCAGCTGAAGAAGCCAGGGCAGCAGCTGAAGCGAAAGCAGCTGAAGAAGCCAGGGCAGCAGCTGAAGCAAAAGCAGCTGAAGAAGCCAGGGCAGCAGCTGAAGCGAAAGCAGCTGAAGAAGCCAGGGCAGCAGCTGAAGCAAAAGCAGCTGAAGAAGCCAGGGCAGCAGCTGAAGCGAAAGCAGCTGAAGAAGCCAGGGCAGCAGCTGAAGCAAAAGCAGCTGAAGAAGCCAGGGCAGCAGCTGAAGCAAAAGCAGCTGAAGAAGCCAGGGCAGCAGCTGAAGCAAAAGCAGCTGAAGAAGCCAGGGCAGCAGCTGAAGCAAAAGCAGCTGAAGAAGCCAGGGCAGCAGCTGAAGTGCAGGCAGCCGAAGAAGCTAGCATGACAATGAGAAAAACACCAAGTACAGAAAAAGACCTTTATTTGCTAAAAGATGAAATCATAGAGGAAATTAAAAAAGAGAAGCTCGATTTGCAACAAACAATCGAGCTTCAAAAACTAAAACAACTTAAAGAAGAAAAAGAACAGAAAAAGCAGGATAAGTATTTAAGAAAATTAAAGAAAAAGCAAAATAAAGTCAATCCTAAACCTGTGAAATTTTTGTTCTTCATTGCGGTTATAATCCTATTGGTTTTATATATCGACCCAGACATAGTAAACCTATTTCCATTTCCAAGAGAATTTAATCCTTCAAAGGTAATTGAAAAAATAACTGGGCCATGAAAGGAAACAAGATGATTAAACACGAAGTCGATATTGACAAATTAGCATCGACCTTTTTGGTAGCTGCTAGACAGAATGTAATTGAAGGTAAACTGAATGCGGCAAAGAATTTAGAGAATACAGATAATCGTTTTAATAGGATTTTCAACTCTAAAAAAATCAGTGTACTAAAGGATCAATTTAATTTTTACGAATATACAGCAAAAGAGATCGACAAGACATTCAAAGAATTTGATTTTCATTTAGAATGGCTTCCTGATTCTAATATCAAGGGAGAATATTTTGTTGAGAAAATTGAATCGGCCATTAAATCATATTTTGAGGATCAAACTCAAAAATTGAATGTGGACAATGCTTGTGAGTTATTTTTAGATGTCAAAAGAAACTTATCTAATATGAATATGGCACAGAGAACTCTTGATATTTCACAGAGATACAGTTCAAATAATGAGCATGATTTGATTGCAGAAATAGAGCATTATAATGAGTTACAGGAGCTTAAAGCATATCAATTAGATTATGATGAGCCGGAGCATCTTTATTTTGCCGATATAAACACTATAGAATTAGAAAGAGAAAGTGAATTGTACATTAATGAGTATACGAAACAACTTTTGACGAACATGAAAGATAAAGCTCATTTGAAAAGTGACATTCCCAATCCGCAACTTTTAAAGAATTTGGAGAGAGACATTCAGAAGCATTTTAGTAAAGACCCTGAATATTCAATCATTCTATTGAGAACTATGGCCGTTCAAAGTTTGAATATGGATATATCCAATGCTGTAAATAATACGAATTGGTTATGTTCTCAATTTAATTCAAATTCGCCTTTGAAAAATCAGGAATTGTGTTGGCATCCTGAAGTTGATGGATCAAAAACATTGAGTTATGAAGCATTTAACTTTAACAAAAAAGAATATCTCGAACATTTCAATCGGGAAAATACAAAGACTGGTTCAGTGGTCATGATTAATGATCAATTCAAATCTAAAGGACAATCTAAAAAGTTCCAACAGAAACTGCAAGGTTTAGAAAGATGAAAAAAGGAAGCTACTTACTAGCTTCTTTTTTTTGATTTGAGGTGTTAATTTGCATAAAGAGTATAAGCAGTGGAAGAAAATACTAGCAAATAAATATTTGCTTACGGCATATGGATTTGGAATCTTTATTCTGATCTTTTTTGCAGTAAACTTCCTATTTCATTTCTTCGAGCGTATACCTGAAATGCTATCGAGTATAAAAAGTGCTGCTATAAATGGATCGCAGTCACAAGAAATTCCCTCTATGTTTGAAGGGGTTTCAATTCAATGGATATTTGATTTTAAGACCGAATATGCGCTTGTTTATTTATTGATTGCCTGCGCTGCTATTATCTTTATCTTACGTCACCTTTACAAGATAAGGATTGCATTTAGGGACTTAAACTTGCATACAAAAGGCAGTCAAAGGTGGACTACGATTAAAGAGATAAAGCAAACATATAAGGCTGTAAAAGACAATGATGAAGAATATGAAGGATCAGCAGGTATGCCTATTGTTCATCATAAAGATTCGTTGTATGTGGATACAAACAATACACATACGTTAGTAGTTGCATCGACACAATCAGGAAAAACTGAAATGTATTCATACCCTTACTTAGACGTGATCATGAGAGCTAAAAATAAAGACAGTGTCGTTATCACAGATGTTAAAGGAGATATGCTAAAAAATACGAAAGATCAGTTTGAGAAGTATGGTTATGATGTTCATGTTTTAAATTTAATTAATCCTAATTGGGGTATTGCATATAACCCACTAGAACTTATTAAAGAAGCGTATTTAGAAGGTGATTATGCAAAAGCTCAAACGTTATGTAACTCTTTCTCATATGCGCTGTATCATAAAGAAAAATCTAATGCTGATCCCATGTGGGAAGAAGCATCCATTGCTTTAGTAAATGCATTGATATTAGCAGTGTGTGATCTGTGTATACAGAATAATGAGCCTGAAAATATTACTATCTATACCTTAACAGTAATGCTGAATGAATTAGGCTCAAATCCTGACGAAGATGGATATACTCGATTAGATCATTTTTTTGGTAACCTACCACCAACAAGCCCGGCAAAATTGCAATATGGAACAATCCAATTTTCACAAGGTGTAACCCGTAGTGGAATTTACACAGGGACAATGGCAAAATTAAAAAACTTTACTTATGACACTATTGGTCGTATGACAGCCAAAAATGATTTTAGATTAGAAGATCTTGCTTATGGAGAAAAACCTATTGCTTTATTTATTGTTTATCCTGATTGGGATGATTCTAACTATGTGCTAATCTCAACATTCATTTCGCAAGTTAATTCTGTTCTATCAGAAAAGGCAACTTTATCAAAGGATAGCAAGTTACCAAGAAAAGTACGACATCTATTTGAAGAAGTCGCTAATGTTCCACCATTACCAGGCATGAGTCGGGCAATGGCATTAGGTTTAGGTAGAGGGCTTCTCTATACGCTAGTTATTCAAAATAGACCACAGTTAGCAGACGTGTATGGAGAAAATATGGCAAAGGCTATTATGGGTAACTGTGGTATTCAAATATATATTATGAGTGACGAGATGGAAGATGCAGAAGAGTTTAGTAAAAAACTAGCATCGAAGACTATCATTGTAAACGATAGACAAGGGCCGTTAATGGGTACAGACAAAACATATGGAGAAAGAGAAGAAGAACGCCCCTTATTGCGACCAGATGAACTAAGGCGGTTGAAAAAAGGTGAATGGGTCGTGTCGAGGACGAAGAAAAGGGAAAATTTGATGGAAGAAAGGATTGAAGCATTTCCGATTTTCGCATCAATTAAAAATGGAACGCAAATGTTACACAGGTACGAGTATTTAATGCACCGATTTGATAATAAAGTGGCTTTAGGAGATATGGATATTAAGGGATCGCATCAAAACATTGATTTAAATAGCTTGATCATTGAATTTAAAATGCTAGATTCTGATAGTGAGAAAGCAGCAACGAAAGCTCCTAAACAAACGCAGGATGAGACTGGTGATATGCCCGGTCAAATTGAGTCATTATTAGAATCAATCGCCGAATATGAAGAATCAAGTGATGAAGAACTTGAAGTATCGGAAAGTGAGGGTATTATGGATTCTTTAGAAGAGGTATATAGCACAGAGACACCAATACTAGATGCCATGAGTGAAGATTCATATTTCTATATTCAACAAGTTGCAAAAAGTTTATTGAGCGAAGATGAGTTCAACTATTTCTTAAATCTCGAAACGATTGAAGAATTGCGGAGTTTCTTTCAAACTCCTGAAAAGCATGAAATATACACTGTAGTTGAAAAACATCTACTTCAAGGAGTTTAAAGATGACAGAAGAAGAGATTATAAAAATTCTCATACGTTTTCATGAATACTTGTCGTTATCGAACGTTTTTATTGCCGTCCTGCGTACAGTAGGATGGTATTTTTTAATTGGACTAGCAGAGTGTGTTGATGCCCTTTCAGGTGGAGTTTCATCTATTTATGAGCTAATCAACTTCTATGATAGTCCCGCAATAGATGATTTTTTGACTAAATATATGCCAGTAATATTTAGTATGGCGGCTTTGGCTCTTGGGTTTCTAGGTTGGAAAATCATCATTAAAAAGCAAACAGATTATAGCAAAATTATAACATCGTCTATTGTTGCCCTTACTATTTTTCTAGTATTACCCTGGGGGATGCAGAAAGCATCTGATTTGGTAAGTCTAGGGCGTGAGAGTTTAGAAAGTGAAAATCTAACTGTATCTACGAAAATTTTTCAAAATAACATCACAGATGTTTATAAGATTGATCAAGCAGGTTGGTCATTAAAAGAATTAGACAAAATGAAACGACAAAATAATATTCGAGATAAAACGGATGTTCACTTTGTAGACATAAACGAGGTGGTTGATACAGGAGGTCTATGGAAAAAAAGCCCTCTAACTGAAGATGGTAAAGCTATACTGACTAAAAAAGTCAGTGACGCTTCAGGAAAGAGAACACTCGAAGATTTACAATCTCGTTGGATTAGTGATGATGAAGCGTATAACCGATATTCATGGCATCCGTGGTACATCTTTTTTGAATTGGTTACTATCGGGATAGTTTTGTTTATGACAATGTTTAGAACTGCTCAAATGATAATGGAGCTTGGTATTCTTAAAATCTTTTCTATGGGAACAGCCTTTACTGATTTGGAATCGGGGCAACGCAATAAGCGAATCATTGAAAAGATAAGGAATACATTCATTGTAATGTTTGCGATGGTTCTAATTCTCGAATGTTTTATTATCTTCACAGATTTTGTGGGGCAATCCAGTTTAAATGGGGCAGTAAAAATCGTTGCATTATTTGCAGCCGGTATTTTAACTATAGATGGCCCGGCTTTTATTGATGAATTGTTTGGTATTGATGCAGGAGTTAAAAGCATCGGTCGTTCATTATTAGGAGCATTTGCATTAGGTAGAAGTGCAAAAGGTGCAGCTGCATTTGCTGGTGGATTAGCATCTAAAGCAGCTAAGACGGGCATGAAAATAGGAAAGAAAACGGCAGGCGGAGCCTTAATGACGGCAGGAGCTACTAAAGGGTTACTAGATGGATATAAAGAAAGAGGGCAACAACAAGGAACTTCATCAGCACCAGGTGGTTCGTCACCACTTTCAAAAACAAAAGCAACAGCGCCGTACAATGTATTAAATAGTGATAAATTGAAGGATGCATTGAACGGTGAAGAAACAGGCCAAAACGGAGCACCAGGCAAGCCAGGAGGCGAAGAAACACCACTAGGCGGAGACGGAGCACCAGGCAAGCCAGGAGGCGAAGAAACACCACTAGGCGGAGACGGAGCACCAGGCAAGCCGGGAGGCGGAGAAACACCACTAGGCGGAGACGGAGCACCAGGCAAGCCGGGAGGCGGAGAAACACCACTAGGCGGAGACGGAGCACCAGGCAAGCCGGGAGGCGGAGAAACACCACTAGGCGGAGACGGAGCACCAGGCAAGCCGGGAGGCGGAGAAACACCACTAGGCGGAGACGGAGCACCAGGCAAGCCGGGAGGCGGAGAAACACCATTAGGCGGAGACGGAGCACCAGGCAAGCCGGGAGCCGGAGGAACACCATTAGGCGGCAGCGCACCACTGAACGCAGCACCAAGAAGCAATAGTGGCAGCAGCGCACCACTGAACGCAGCACCAAGAAGCAATAGTGGCGGCAGCGCACCACTGAACGCAGCACCAAGAAGCAATAGTGGCGGCAGCGCACCACTGAACGCAGTACCAAGAAGCAATAGTGGCAGCAGCGCACCACTGAACGCAGTACCAAGAAGCAATAGTGGCAGCAGCGCACCACTGAACGCAGCACCAAGAAGCAATAGTGGCGGCAGCGCACCACTGAACGCAGGCGGTCATATCAGTAAAAACAACATCACTCTACCTAAACATGCCAATATCGCAAGAGTGAAGCTAAAAGATCACATAAAGGGTCAACCAACCACAACAGACACAGTAAAAGATGTTGTGGTCAATAAATATGCCAATTTAGCTGAAAAAGCGCACAATTCAAAACCTATCAAAAACGCAAGAAAAGCCTATGACGTAGCCAAAAACACTGTATTAGATGAAAGGAATGATAATCAGTGAGGCAGAGTATTCCTTTTTCTGAAAACATCCAGGCGCAAGCAAAATGGAACACACTAACTGTACTTGATGGATTTATCATCATTGGGAGTATAGGCGTAGGGTTTGTTTTTAAATCCTTTGTTTATGAACCACTACAACTGTTTTTTGTAGCTTTTGTAGCTTTGGCAACAACCTATTTTGTATATCCATCTATCGATTCTCCTAATAAAAAGAATTACCAGTTAACGTGGATGTTATTTAGAAAAGATAATAATGTCTATGTAGCTAGTAGACCAGAAATAAAGGTGAATGATCATGTTTGATGCTTTAACGGAAAAAAAGAAAAAAACAAATAAGAAACAAAAGAAATTGCAAAAAGAGTTAAACCAAATTAATAAAGTTTATCCTGTCACTGGCTGTTATACAGAAGAAGGGTTTATAAAAACAAAGATTGGTTTTAAAGAAGGATGCTTTGAGATTATGGATGTTAAGCATTTTGATACTAATATTTTTGATGAAAAGCAGTTTGACTATGTAACAGAATCACATTGGAATTTGCAAAAATTGTACAGCGAATCATTGAAAGAAATACATTTGAATTTGCCTGAAGATAATCAGGCTCAACAGGATTATTTACGTCATAAAATTGAAAGAACTACTAATTTAAAGCAACTAGAGTTACTAAACAATGAATTAAATAAATTAAAACACATTGAAAAATTTTATAAAAAAAGGCGAACATATATTGCGATATATGGTGATACTATTGATGAATTACATGAACGTATAGAAATGTTCAAGAATGCTAGTGGATTTTTAGAGCCACGTGCATTAACAATAAAGCAAAAAGAAAAGGTTCTATTTGCTTTAAATAATTTCTTCTAGGAGGAAGCACAAGTGAACCAAATTGAAAAAGATTTAGATTTTGTTTATGCCACCCAACCAATGGGTGGCATTTCTTTTAAAGATGAATTTTATTACCGAACAGGAGACGGTTATTCAGCTTGTTTAAATGTTTATGGATACCCTGACAATTTCACGTCTCATTGGCTTAATCAGATCACAAGTAATCATAATACAATCGTTACAGTTGATACTTATACCGATAAAAATATCAACTATAAGAAAAAAGTGAAACACTCCACAAATGAGCTGAAAAGTCGTAGAGACGGAGCAAATACGCAAACAGATTATGATTTAGCCGATGTAGAATTTCAACATTTAAGAGAATTAGGTGTATCACTTTCAAGAGCCGGGGAAGTAATCAAGCAAGTAAGGGTTAGAATTTTTTTGCAAGCACCTACCCAGGATGAACTCGAAAAAAGGGTACGAGAAGTACAAAAGAAACTTGATGCCGATGGCTATAAATCAAAGGTTTTTTTGGCTGAAAATAAAGAAGATTGGCAGTCCTTATTTTTAGATTATAAATCGCAGATGTATTTACCTAATCGTAGAATAGGACAGGATATACCAGCAGAAGTATTGGGTCTAGGTTTTTCCTATGATCAAACGAGTTTAAATGACCCTACAGGGCTATATTATGGCTATACGTGGACTAAAGGTACTGTTTATTGGGATATGTTTCATAAGACGGCCAAACGGCTTTATTATAATGTGTTTGTATCAGGTGATATGGGATCGGGTAAATCGACATTATTGAAAAAGATTCAGCGTGCTAATGCAACGGTGGGTAACTTTATTCGCGGATTCGACAAGTCGGGTGAATTTCATTCTTTAACATCCGATTTAGGAGGCA
Source organism: Bacillus sp. FSL R5-0654 (assembly GCF_038008745.1). Taxonomy (NCBI): domain Bacteria; kingdom Bacillati; phylum Bacillota; class Bacilli; order Caryophanales; family Bacillaceae; genus Bacillus; species Bacillus sp. FSL R5-0654. The sequence continues at coordinate 28,500 of NZ_JBBOZV010000002.1, forward strand.
AAACTATCAATTTAGATGGATCGCAAGGAAGAATCAATTTAATGCATGTTTTCCCTACTGTCACTGTAAAAAATGATGATAATTTAGAGGTGGATGAAGCTGCATCTTTTAGGCAGCACGTGTCGAAGTTAAACATGACCTATCGGATACTTGACCCAAAAGCTAAAACAAGCGTATTAAATCAATTTGATGAATTGGTTTATGACTTTTATGAAGCGATTGGACTTTGGGGGAAAAATGCATCAGCTAATATAACCCAATTAGAAAATGAAGATTACCCGACGTTAGGGCAATTCCAAAAGTATATTGATGAAAGATATAATGTTGAAAAAAACTCCCAATTCAAGCAGAGTATTGGCGAGATAAATCAGACTATACGCAATTTAATCACACAATTTAGTGACTTATTTGATGGTATCACGACAATACCTGACTTTCAGAATGAGCAAATTGTTTTTTATGATATTGGTACACTTTCTCAATTAAAAGATGAGATTTTTGATATACAAATCTTTAATTCTTTAACTCAAATTTGGGCCAATATGATGTGGATTGGAAAGAGAGAAAAAGAAGCCTTTGATAAAGGGCAAAAACATTGGTTTGATTTGACTAGGTTCATAGTAATGATTGACGAGTGTCATAACCTATTAAGTCTGAAAAAAGCATTTACGGCAGATTATGTGGTCACGCTAATGTCTGAAGCTAGAAAATTCTTAACAGGTATTGTACTTGCTACACAACGTGTAGAACGAATGTTTCCTAACTCAAATTCATCAGATCCTGAAATGGCTCTTGCTGCTAACAAATTAAATGAAATTTTTGGTTTAACACAATATAAGTTTCTCTTCAAACAGGATCAGACTAGCATGAAAGCAATGAGGAACCTATTTGAAGATCAATTAACAAGCAATGAATACTCGTTACTTCCAAAACTTGAAACTGGCAGCTGTATCATGGCGATTTCAGGTGATCAAAATTTGGTCATGAATGTTGAAGTCACACAAGAAGAACTGGAATTGTTCGAAGGAGGTGCTTAATTTGGATTCTTCTGCAAAGGAAAAACGGCAGAGTCAAATTAAGCTCCTTTTTTTAATGGTTATTATACTGGGGGCAGCAATGGTATTGTACTTTACTATGCCGTCGGAAGCTGAAGATAAAAGCTCACAAAGTGAACCTGCTCAAGAAGTGTTTATTGATCATGAAAAAGAAAATACTCTTAAAAGTGATAGGTTGATCAATGAACATGACATAGAAGATGCAGAGAAAGAAAAAATTCAGAGAGTCTCTAAAAAATTTATAACGGAATATTACTCATACGACCACAAAAAAAATGATAATTTAGCCAAAGCAAAAAACTATCTCACTCCTGAATTTTATGCCGAATTAAAAAACGGCGAAGAAAAAGTAGGCTTTGCATATAGAATAATTGACGATATATCTTTCAGGAATTTCGAAGTAAACAACGGTATCCCTAGACTTCAAATATATGTAGAGACAAGTCAATTAAATGAAAAAAAACAGATTGTGAGAACTGTTGATGTACAGTTTGATATTGATTTATTGCGACAAAAAAATGATTGGAAAGTGTCTTATTTCTCTGTGATTGGCAAAGGAATTAAAGAACATGAGTAACATCGGTAACAGTTTAAAAGATGGGATGCAGTCGCTTATAAAAAAGCATTTGCAAAAGAAAGCGATTATGTGGTTTCTAGGCTCATCTGTTGGCCTAATCATACTCATTGGGTTGCTTGTACTAGTCATGGTTATAGGTGTGATTGCAAGCCTGGGAGGCGAAACCGAGCCAAGTAATGACAACATAGGCTCAACTATAAATATTAGTCCTGAAGTTGAGAAATACCGTTCAGCTGTGCAAAAAGAAGCTGCGGCCAATGGTATTCCTGAACTAACAAACCTCATACTTGCTCTTATCATGCAGGAGTCAGGAGGAAGGTATTTAGATATAATGCAAGCGTCAGAGTCACTTGGTCTGCCACCAAACACCATTAGTAACCCGTACGAGTCAATTAGAGTGGGAGTCGCCAATTTTGCGGCCACGTATAGACTAGCTGAAAAGGCCAAGATGAACGTAACTGAAACGGCTTTACAAGGTTACAATTTTGGTAGTGGATTTATAGGTTGGTCTATCAAAAGAGATGGAGGATGGACGCAAAAAAACGCTATTGAATTTTCTCGAATATACAGTAAAGGTGTTAAGCGACCAAATGGGACTTGGCGATACGGTGATCAGTATTATGTTGATCACGTTATGAGATATTTACAACCCGGACCAGGTGATAATAACAATGGTCAATCTCCCATTAAAGGGGGTAATAAGGTAATAGAAGCAGCCATTAAAGCAGGATCAACTTATATAGGTAGATCAAGTTATATTATGGGTGGCGGACGTAACCAAAGAGATATTGCCAAAGGCATATTTGATTGTAGCAGCTTTGTACATTACGCATTTAAACAAGCAGGCGTTTCTTTAGGAAATCTTTCATCTACCACTACTGACACAATTGTAGTTCAAGGGAAAAAGGTTTCATACGCCAAAGCGAAAAGAGGCGATTTAGTCTTTTTTGATACTTATAAAAAAAATGGACATGTAGGTATTTATTTAGGTGACGGTACATTTTTAAACTGCCAAAACAGCTACGGTGTAAGCATAGCTTCAATGAGTAACACGTATTGGAAAAGTAAATTTAACGGAGTAGTTGTGAGAATCGTTCAATAACAAAGGAGACGGTCAGTTGGTAAACTTAAAAATCAAAAAGAAAGGTACAAAATATAAGGTGGCAGCAATCGCTATATGTAGCGTATTGCTGTTTTTTTTATCGAGTAAAATCATTTTCAATGCGCCTGACGAGGAAAAATTTACGCCACTTGGCACACCAATAAATTTTAATTTTGGATCAGCAAAAATGACTGATCACATTTTCTTTTCAGAAGATAACATCTTAGAGATAGACTTCACACTGGAACAAGGTACGAGCGATATGCCACCAAAAATCACATCAATTATTAAAGAAAAAACAAACCAAAAGAAGCAATATAACCCGGAATTAATAAAAGTTAAAGACAGTTTTTATATCCTCTTTATCAAAGGACTTCCGAAGAATTGGAAGACAGTATCTATTGAATTGAAAGATGAAAATACGGATCAATCAGTACAGCAAAAGAAATTTTATGTAACTGCAAATAAGGTAAAAAATAAGAGCGTATTCGTGAAAAAAACAAAGGATTTTTACGAAGAAAAATTTATTCAAGTACAGGTGAAAGATGCACATACATTGATCGAAAATGAAATTGAAAAACAAAAAAAATTAAGTAATGATATTGCAATTATTAAAGCGCAAAATCAGTCGTTAAAAGAAGAGATTGAATATCAAATTTCAGATGAAAAGCGCCAAACAGAAAGTAAAATTCAATCCAATAATTCTAAGATAGATACGAAAGAAAAAGAAGTGAGTGAGTCTAAAAGTTTGACATCAGAACTTCACGAAAAGATAAGGCTGCTAGAGAAAAGGAAGTCCGAATTAGTTGTAAATTGACAATATATGGTGTGTCAGAAATTGAATTTCATACACATTCGTTGTTTAATCACCTAAAAAATGGTGTGTCAGGAATTGAGTTTCATACACATTTAAAGCAAAAAGCGCAACCACCAAGAAATAAACCGCACTGCGGTTTCAACCATGTAATGGTTGCAATTTCCCCTTATGCTCTTTCCTTTCCTCCTCCTCATTTCCTAACGGAATTGAGGAGTGAGAGAAAGGAAACTATTTTCTCGAAAAAAGTAAACAGAAGAAAGGGAGTGAACAACAAATAAAATGCCAAATATAACGATTAAAGGCCTGTCTTTAAACACAAAAAACAGGCTGACAGACCTTGCAAAAAAATCAGGAGTATCTGAACAAAAGTACTTAAAAATGCTCCTGGATAAACACGTATTAGCGGAAGATATAGAGGGCGTACAAAGCACGTATGAAGAACTATGTAAGATGACTCTAGCGCTAATCAAAGAGAATACCGAAGTGATGAACGAGTTTATAAAAATTATGAAGGATGAGTGATTTAATTATGCATAGAATCAACACTAGATTGAGTGACTCGGCCTACAATTATATCAACGATGAAATGAAAAAAAGGGACAGTAAGTTCATTAACAACACGATAGAACAGATATGCGCCGAACATGCGGAAATGAAACAAAGATTGTTTGATGAAGATGCCTTAGTTGAAAAAATTTTTCGGCGCTTTAAAACAACTTTAGATGTGATTAGAGTTCGGGCGGGTCATGCAGATAAAAACGGTCAAGTAAACCTTGAATTGTGGAATGCTTATTTGTTAGAAAATCCAATGGCTCTGACAATTTTAACAGATGCACGTATTGCTGATCCAGTGCGGAAAGCACAAGATAAAGTGACCGGAGACATTGCGAAATACAAACTCTTAAAAGACCAAAAAAATAAAGATGATCAAGAAGGAAATGACCAATAGTGACAAATGCAGGGGTTGTTTTAGTATCAAAATTTGTATCAGGTGGGTCAACGAAGTTTGCAAAGTATGTAAACTATATTGATCGAGAAGAAGCAGTGAGAACGGATAAATTCCAAGTGTATAACATCAACAATTTTGATGGTTATAACAATTATATGGGAAACCCTGAAAAGAGCAGTGGAATCTTTACGGCCAATAAAGATAAATTGACAGCCCAGGAAAAAGAAAAGTTGAAAAATTTGTTTAAGACAGCCCAGGAAAACGATTCGGTTATGTGGCAAGATGTCATTAGTTTTGATAACAAATGGCTAGAAGAACATGGCATCTACAACTCGAAAAATGGGTGGGTCAATGAAAGCGCAATTCAACGATCAATCAGGAAAGGGATGGATGTTCTTCTGAAAGAGGAACAGATACAAAATAGTGCCGTATGGTCAGCGGCCATTCATTTCAATACTGATAACATTCACGTGCATGTTGCAATTGTAGAACCGAATCCAACAAGGGAATACAGAACGTATGAGAATAAACAAACAGGGGAAATGTATCAGGCCAGGCGTGGCAGCAGAAAGTTAAAAACGTTGGATAGAATGAAAAGTGCGGTCGCTAATAAATTGCTGGATAGAGATAAATCCCTAGCGAAAATTACTCAACTTATTCACTCTCAAATAGCGCCAAAAGATTTGGACTTTAAGCCAAACTTAGATTTTAAAATGTTAAAAATGTATCAGCGGATTTATAATAATCTCCCATCTGATCGGCGGCTTTGGAAGTACAATAACAATGCACTAGCTGAAGTTAGGCCGCAGATCAACCGTTTTATTGATCATTATATCGAGAAATACCATTCTAATGATTTTAAAGACTTACTTGCATCCCTAAAAGATGAAGCCGAGTTCAGAAAGTCAGTGTACGGGAATGGCGAAAAGCACGTAGAAAGGTACAAAGATTACGAGAAGAACAAGGTTAAAGAATTGTATGCTAAGTTGGGTAATAGCTTGCTGAAGGAAATGAACAGACAGTCAAGAGAATTTGACCCGGAATTAAAGAAAAAACATGCTCACTCTGCGAGTCATCAAGAGAAGTATAAAAAATTTAATCGGGCTGATCTAAAGAATATAAAGAAAATTTTCGCCGAAGATTTTGAGCGTTATAAAGCGAAAAGGAAGTATCAAGAATTACAACGTGATATGGAGTATGAAAGGTAACAAGTCCACCAGGGTAACTGGTGGGCTTATTTGTGTTTTCAAACAGAAAAGGGGTGCAATATGGCTATCAGCAAGTCTCTTATAGAGAAAGCCGCAGCGGTTGATATTGTAGATTTTTGTGAAGCGAACAATTATGCAATTGAAAAGGTAAATGAAAAATATTATCGAGGTGTGGATCATGATAGTTTGATGATCAACAGGAGAAAGAACAACTTTCAGTGGTACTCTAGGGGCGAATATGGCAACTCTATAGACTTTGTGAGGATATTCTTTAACAAAGACTTTAAAGAAGCTGTAGCAATGTTAACTAATAATGAATATGAAAGAGCATCTGAAGTAAAAATCGAAGAAAAAAAGGAATTTGTCTATGATGTGGAACATGCAAATAATACGAACGCTGTTCAACGATATTTGATTGAAGAAAGAGGAATTGACAGTGATATTGTTCATGCTTTGATTAAGAAAGGATTAATTCGCCAAGATGTAAAGCAAAACTGTGTGTTCGTTTGGGGTGAGACAGGAAAGCGTGTCGGTGCCGATTTACAAGGAACTAGAAAAATTCAATATAAGGGTAAAGAAACCACCTTCAAGCAAATTTTGAAGAATTCTAAAGAAAATTACGGGTTTAACATCTCTCTAGGTACACCGAAAGAAATCTATTTTTTTGAAAGCCCAATAGACCTGCTTAGTTACTGGTCATTAAACAAAAAAATGACGGACTGTCGGCTAGTTTCTATGAATGGGGTTAAAGAACAAACTGTCATGAATTTTATAAAGCATACGGCAGTTTCAAGAGGGGTTGTACCTAGTAATGCATATATTGGTGTAGACAATGACAAAGCAGGCCAAATGTTTTTAGATAAGATAAAACAATACAATTTTACAACGAATATTAATTTCAAGAATCTAATTCCGAATGACAACCATATACCTGAAAAACAGTTGTCGATGTATCAAAAAGTTGCAAATGTTTATGAGTTAGATTGGCGTTTATTGGCTGCAATTCACAAAGCAGAAACGAATCTAAGTTTGACCAATGATGCAACCAATTACTATGGGTATGGGAAGTTTTTTGGTCGTAAATTAGCACCAAAAGAACAACCGCAGGAGATAGACTTAAATGCTGCTTTACATCAATGTGCGGCTGAACTGGTAGCAAAGGAAGATTTATGGAATGCTATGAAAAGCCAGGATGTAGACATAAGCAAAAGTTTGCAGATGTATGAAAAAACAAAGGAATACTATGAAAATTATTGTGATTTAGGTTACTTACCTGTCTATAGAGTAGAAAAAGATTGGAACGATAAATTAAAAGCAACTTCTTCTAAACAGCCGAATAAAACTAGAACAACGTATGTAAAAAAACAAACAAAAGCCTATGCCCGCGACTGAAGCAAATGCCAGGGCGCGGACGTGTCCGGAAAAGATGGCCACAGCTGAAGCAAATGCCAGGGCGCACGTGTCCGGAAAAGATGGCCACAGCTGAAGCAAATGCCAGGGCGCAAGACGTGTCCGGAAAAGATGGCCACAGCTGAAGCAAATGCCAGGGCGCGGACGTGTCCGGAAAAGATGGCCGCAAATGCTGAAGCAAATGCCAGGGCGCGACGTGTCCGGAAAAGATGGCCACAGCTGAAGCAAATGCCAGGGCGACGTGTCCGGAAAAGATGGCCGCGGCTGAAGCAAATGCCAGGGCGCGACGTGTCCGGAAAAGATGGCCACAGCTGAAGCAAATGCCAGGGCGCGGACGTGTCCGGAAAAGATGGCCGCGGCTGAAGCAAATCAGGGCGCAAAGACGTGTCCGGAAAAGATGGCCGCGGCTGAAGCAAATGCCAGGGCGGCACGTGTCCGGAAAAGATGGCCACAGCTGAAGCAAATGCCAGGGCACGTGTCCGGAAAAGATGGCCACAGCTGAAGCAAATGCCAGGGCGACGTGTCCGGAAAAGATGGCCGCGGCTGAAGCAAATGCCAGGGCGAAGACGTGTCCGGGATCGTTGCAAAGTGTAAGAGAATTAAAATTGTGTTAAAATATGCTTAGAAAGGACGTGTTATCATGGATAATACACCTAAGAACGCTAAACAAGCTCAAAAAGTAATAGAATCATTAATTAAAGACAAAAATTATAAAGAGCCGGAAAGATCATCAGAAGGGAATATTCTTCTCGATGAAGAAAACTGGCTACACAAGGAAATAAAATAAGTGGATAGAACGAAATTAGAGTTAGGCAACATATATTTAGCAATAACGGAATTTAGAGATGGGACAGGTCGGAAAGCTCGACCTGTCCTTATTTTAGGTTCAAGACTAGAGGAAAATCAAAAAGTCTTAATTGGTTATATCACTTCTAAAAACGATAATAAAGAATTTGAGAAATACAAATACCCGATTATTGACTGGAAGGTCATGGGATTAAATAAACAGTCCTGGGTTGTCTTTGCAAGAAAGAGAATTACAATGGATGGATGTAAACCTCGATTTGCATAAACATGTTGGACTGTTGACCGAAAGAGATATTTTGGGTGTCTTAAAAAAGTTCGTTTATTTAAGGGATCAGGAAAACAAACAGCAACAATCTAGGGACAATCTTCAAATAGATAAGAAAAATATAAACGTCGTTAACTCGAAGTCTAAGAATAAAGGGAGATCGAGATAAAGAGCCAATCAGGCTCTTTTTTTATTAAATATTTGTTCAAATAGGGTACACTCTATGAGTACAATTGAAAAGTCAGCTATAATAAAGGGTGTATTGTTCAAATAGGGTTGTTCATTAGAAAGGTGGAAATAAAATGATTTTTGGGTATGCTCGCGTTAGTTCCGTTGATCAAAATTTAGATAGACAGGTGAAAGAATTAGAGAATTATGGGTGTGATAAAATTTTTCAGGAAAAACGGTCGGGGAAAAACTTTGATCGGCCTGTATATAGAGAGATGCGGTCTAAAATGCGTTTTCATGATGTGCTTGTGGTTCATGATCTGTATAGATTTGGTAGGAACAAGGAAGAAATCAGAAACGAATGGAAACGTCTAATTGATGAAGAAATTGATATTGTGGTCTTAAACATGCCGATACTCAATACCAGGCAATATAAAGAGCTTCCAGGTGCAGGGCAATTGGTATCAGATCTTGTTCTGACTTTGCTCTCTTGGCTGGCTGAAGATGATCGTAAGAGAATTTTACAGGCGCAGAAGGAAGGTATAGCTTTAGCGAAGCAAAAAGGTGTCTACAAAGGAACGGAGAAAAAATATCACCCTGAAGCTAAAGGGAAGATAAAGTGATTTATGATGAGATTGTAAGGTCTTTAAATAATAAAGAGCCTGTAATGAGCATTCATAAGCGTGTCGGAGTGGCAAGGAATACAATATACAAAATCAAAAGAGAATTAAATCTATGACTATTAAACGCTTTTCATGGGCTTGTATCATATTAATACTGTTATTAAACATCACTGCTTGCCAACAAGATGAACAGATCGTCAAATATGATCTTGCTGTTTTAAGAGTGATAGACGGTGATACGATTGAGGCAAAAATAAAAGATGATGTTGAAAGAGTTCGCCTAATTTTAGTAGATACCCCTGAGACAGTTCATCCTAAAAAGAAAATTGAACCCTATGGAGTAGAGGCATCAAATTACACAAAGAGAAGGCTGAAGAATAAAGAGGTAAAGTTAGAATTAGATAAAGAGACAAGGGATAAGTATGGTCGGCTATTAGCATATGTGTATGTAGATGATCGAGAAGTGTCATTTAATGAAGAATTATTGATTAAAGGTTATGCCCGTTTAGCGGTATATCCCCCCAATACACGTTATGTAAAGGAATATGCGGAGTCAGAGAAAAAAGCCAAGAATGAGAAAATAGGTCTTTGGAAAGTAGATTAAATAAAGAAAAGAAGTTAGTACAATTAAACAAAGCTCTCCTTTTGAGGGAGAGCTTTAACCGTAGTTAAATTCTTTTAATATTTTTATCCTTATTAATAGCCATAAAGTGTTCTACAAATTTATTAGCTTCATCCCTACTTTGATAATTAACAATGGGTAAATCATTTATGGTTACTTGCCAATAGCCTATTACCATTTCATGAATTTCAACAACAAACACTTTTTGCTCTTTTGGCATAATAAGTTCTCCATTCTTTTCTCTTTAGTTCTCATTCTAGTTCTTTAAGTTCTTCTAGCACTTCTTCAACATCTTCAGGATGGTTCACAAGATACTTTAAATCGTTTAGGAAGCTGATCATGTCTTGTTCTTTTATGACGCTGTATTCGAATTTCTGTCCATCTGCTAGGATATGGAGAACAGTTCTGTTCCCTTCCCTCTCTACTCTCCTCCTGCTTCGTTATTTAATACATCATAACATTTTTTTACATGGGGCCGTCTTATTATTAAAGTGAATAATTTCACACTTTTCTAACACAACCCCATCAGATTCGGCCATAGACAAAATCTCTTTGGAATCATCCCAAATATAAGAGGATTGAAAATCCTCTGTATCTTTATAACCAAGCTGTTTCACAATTTTGCAAAGCCAAGATTGTGGAACAAAATACATTTTTTCAGATAGATCACAATCACCATAAGTCCAAAGTGCTATTTTACTATGAGATACAAAAGCCATTAAAACATCTCCTTTTAGGGATAAATGGGATAATTTATTATATTTTAATTATACAACGTCGGCTCGAATTAATCAAGGGATAAATGGGATAAATTAAATTTAATGTGTGGTAGTAGCATAAACAAAATATCAGGGCGGCACATGACATAAAAAAAGCTCTCCTTTTAAGGAAAGCTCTTAAAAAATGCTTACATGTATAATATTTGAGAAATCAATAAGATTGGTATCACCCACATTGTCTTTCACATGAAATCTTTTTTTAATGTGATCTACATGTACGACTCTCCCCGAAACTACCCTAACAAATCCATTGTCAAATAACTCAAATTTAAGAGATGTGTCATCACTTATAGCAGTAGTAATAGTATATTCAATTTCTTCAATTTGTTCCTCGCTCAATTCAGGACGTTCTATTTTATGTTTCGCAAGATGTAATTGTCGTAGGGCTTCTCTGTGTTCAGGTAAAATAATTTTCATCTTCCATCTATTCTGATCCTTTTCCTCATTCCACATGTGCGCCACCTCCCAATACAGTATATAAGAATATATGTTCTGTGTCTAAGTGGCCGCGGCTGAAGCAAGTACCAGGGCGCAAGACGTGGGCCGGAAAAAGTGGCCGGGCTGAAGCAAAATACCAGGGCAAGACGTGGCAGGAAAAAGTGGCCGTAGCTGAAGCAAATACCAGGGCGGACGTGGCCGGAAAAAGTGGCCGCGGCTGAAGCAAATACCAGGGCGAAGACGTGGCCGGAAAAAGTGGCCGCAACTGAAGCAAAGTACCAGGGCGGCACGTGGCCGGAAAAAGTGGCCGCGGCTGAAGCAAAGTACCAGGGCGGACGTGGCCGAAAAAAGTGGCCAGGCTGAAGCGAAGTACCGGGGCGCAACTGATAGAAACAAAATGCCCTATCCAACTTAATGGATAGGGCATTTTACTAGTCTATTCTTTTAGACATTTCAATCCACGCACCCACATGAGGTGCGACCTACATATATAATACTATTGTAAACAAATTATGTCAATTTCAATCATATCCTTCTCCAGGCAATACCGTAGTGCTTTTTATAACATTCGGTTTTTTTGTGTTATAAACAAAAAATCTCTCCGCACAATAAGCCCGTGGAAACTCACTTTCTACAATATTTATATTGACACCTATCATGTATTCTTCATCTTTGATCAGTTCATAAATATTCTGATCAAGATGTATTTCTGGGAATACACCTTCCCAATCATTTAACAATTGATGTATAAAATCCGAAAGTGATTCGATAAACTGAGCATCTGTAAGTATATCAACATCATGTTTAAATTCACTTAAATCAATGCTTGGGTGTTCGCTAAACACCACGATCTTCCGTTCTCTTTTGTTATATTGATGCATCTTGTGACTATTAACCAACAATCTTTGGGGTGTTGTTAGTCGTAATAGGTCTAAACTGGTTGCCGATCCATCCTCCCATATAACCTCTCCGACAGGATTCACCGGATTCAGTATTTTAAAGGTGGCGCAGATTAATTCTGCGATTTCTGCATTTTCTCTATCTTGATAATATTCATCAAAGTTAATTATGAACAAGGTATATTCCCCTTCCTCGGATCGAATGACCACTGATCCAGCCCAACGGTCATCTTCATATTTAACTTCTCCTATCCGAGACGCACTTTTTAACCTTGCGTCTTTTGCGGATTCTACAGCAGTCTCTAGATCAGGTAATTCAAAGTTGCTGAATGACAAACTGCTGATATAATCCCCAATGATCTGATAACATGTCAGAAACGGATCATAATAACAAATTGGGATAATTATTTGGCGTGGTACGTTGTACTGGCTAATTACTCTGTAGTCATAACTCAAAAAACTCATTTAAAACAACTCCTTATAGGGATAAATGGGATAACTTATAGTTTAATTATATATGATTAGCCTAGAATAAACAAGGGATAAATGGGATAAATTTAAAAATATATAAGGAGGCCGCAATGACTGAAGCAAAATACCAGGGCGGCACGTGGCCGGAAATTGAAGCGAAGTATCGGGTTCAGCACTTGTCGTAAAAAGATGGTCGGTGCTTTTTATGACTCTTAAATACATGTAAACGATTATATGCAAATAGGCAGGTTTAATTTTATTGAAGCACTGCTTTTTTACTAAACTGTTCTTTTATAATAGGTTATTTTTAACTATGGAAATTAATGTATGTTCTAAGTTATGCTTGATGGGATTAAAAGGGGGAGGTTTTGATTTGAATAAAAAATGGATAAGAAGAACATCTTTGTCCATTGTAGTTGCTTTGGGTATCTCCTGTACGCTTGGAGAGTTTGCAGAGGCAAAAGAGAACAACACAACTAATCAGATAATACATAACACGACATCAGATTCATTTACTATGAACGATCCTGAATTATATCAAGACGCGTTAGACCTCGGTCTTACTGACAATGATATCTTTACACTAGATAGCCTTTTTGACAAAGAAAACAAAGCCACAGTGCAAAACGTATTTCTTGTAGCGATGGGTATAATCACAGGCATGGCGGCGGTTGTTGGCACAGGTTATGGTGCTGGCCGTTATATTGCAAAGCGACTACATAAACGCAAACAGCTTAGTAAGAAATATTACAAAAAACATAGATGGAAATTCAGAGCCGCATTGGTACCGGTCATCGGTATTGTCGCTACTTTTGGCTTTGATGACTACTATATGGACATTTGAATATGTTTGAATATATTTTGATTTTACTCATACTAGCAACTTTGTTATTTACAGTCGTTGAGGTTTCTAAGATCAAACGAGAAAATAAATCTCTCAAAAATGAAATTGAGGATTTAAAGAAAAACATTAACAAATGACATTTATCAGCCGTCCACGTGGGCGGCTTTTTTATTTAGGCACAGCACGTGGCCGGAAAAAGTGGCCGGGCTGAAGCAAATACCAGGGCGCACGTGGGGTAAAAAGATGGCCGGGCTGAAGCAAATACCAGGGCGAAGACGTGGGATAAAAAGATGGCCGGGCTGAAGCAAATACCAGGGCGCAAGACGTGGCCGGAAAAGATGGCCGCGGCTGAAGCAAAGTACCAGGGCGCAAAGACGTGGCCGGAAAAGATGAACGCGGCTGAAGCAAGTACCAGGGCGACACGTGGGGTAAAAAGATGGCCGGGCTGAAGCAAAATACCAGGGCGCGACGTGGCCGGAAAAGATGGCCGGGCTGAAGCAAAATACCAGGGCGCGGCAAGACGTGGCCGGAAAAGATGGCCGCAAGCTGAAGCAAAGTACCAGGGCGCACGTGGCCGGAAAAGATGACCGCGGCTGAAGCAAGTACCAGGGCGAAAGACGTGGCCGGAAA